>NZ_JACHJT010000003.1 GCF_014203805.1 Lipingzhangella halophila
CACCGAGACCGCCCGTTCCCGGCCGCGCCCCCTGGTCTCTCCCCTCGTCCATGGCCCCGACAGCGGTATGTCGACTGCCGAGTACGCGCTGGGATTGCTCCCCAAAACGCAGACATGAGCCGCGACCGGACGCGCCCGGCAGGGTGCTGCCGCGAGTCCCCACAGCGGGGTAGGCTGACCCGTGATGCTCTACGAGCACTCAGGTACGCGATGACCCCCTCGACCACAGGCCGAGGGGGTCATCGCTATTCGGGCAGGGTTAGAGCTGCTCGCCCCTGACCTCGGTCAGGAACGCGCGCCACTCGGCGGCCGGGAACTCCAGGTGTCCCCGGTCGCGGTTCTGCGTGTCGCGCACCGCGGCGCCGGTGTCGAGGTCGGCAACCTCGACGCAGTTCTGGTTCTGGTTGCTGTAGCTGCTCTTACGGAACTCAGGTGTAGTCATGATCATTCGCTTTCTTCGGACAGTACGCCCTCTATGTGCTGGGCACTCGCCACTGTACTGAGAGATGCGCCCTGTACGTCACTGAAGGTCGCGACATACTGTGCAACCTCCCCAGTATCTTCCTCGAACTGCCCGGCCCCAACGCTGTCCGTGTAGACGATCGTCGGATCTTGTGACTCGGGAAAGTCCAGGATCGTGAACGGCCGGCCGAGCGCAGCATGAGCACCCGCGGCGAACGGGAGTACCTGAATGTCGATGTTCGGGAGCTGACCGATACGCAGCAGGTACTCGAACTGCGTGCGCATGATCTCGGCCGACCCGATCGGGCGCCGCAGGGCAGCCTCGTCGATGACGGCCCACAACCGCGCCTGACCCTCGTGCCTTTGGAGGATCTCCCGTCGCTCCATGCGCGCCTCTACCTGGCGCTGGATGTGCTCGGCTGAGGTGTACCGGCCACCGCGGAACACAGCCTCGGCGTACTCCGGCGTCTGTAGCAGGCCGGGCACGGTCGCGACCTCGTAGGTCCGGATCTGGCTCGCCTCGGCCTCGAAATCGGGTAGTGGCTCGCGCCCGCGGAACACGTCGCGGTAGCGCCACCACCAGCCCTTGTGTTTGGCCTCTCTGGCGAGCTGGTGTAGGGATTCACGCGCCGCCGGGTCCTCGACACCGTAGAGGCGCAGTAGCGCGTCGAGGTCGCCGTTCTTGACCGTCTTGAGTTCCGAGGTTTCCAGCCGGCCGACCTTGGCTCGCGCCCATCCGAGCGCGTCGCCTACGTCGCTGAGTTTGTACCCGGCATCTTCCCGTAGGCGCCTGAGCTGCGTACCGAGCCTGCGGCGGCGCACGGTTGGGCTGTAGTTGCGTGCCATAGAGGGCAGTGTAGCGGCGTCAAAAATCAGCGATTCTCTCATTTTCGGTTGTGCGGTACGCGCGGTTCGGTGCATGATGGTCGGCACCTGAGTTGCTCGCATCGCCAACCCCGAGAGGGGATCATCTATGTACACGACGTACACGACCGTCGCGCGCCTGCTGTACCTGCTGACGCTGGCGCTGCTCGTGCCCGCACGGCGGCCCGGACGCCACGCACCCGGGGCGATCCGTCCCACCCGGCCGCGGCGCACACGCCGCGTGCGGCCCTTCCTGCCAGAGGCGCCGCCGCCGCCCGAGTTGTACGCCCGGCATCACCTCGTCGGCCCGTGGCTGGTCGCACACGAGCGCCAGCAGGAGCAGGAACGCGAGGACGCGACCCGCCGCGGGCTGGACGCGTTGACGCGGCTCGCGCGGCCCGCGGACACGCCGCCGGTCGACGACATGAGCGACCTCGCCGACGCCGTCCACGCCTACCTGGCCACCACCGGCGCCCCGGTCGCCATGTGGCACTGCCCCGCACCCAGATGCGAGATGGCGGCGCCCTACCCCACCCCGCACCAGTGCCCGCTCATCGACCCCGCGCGCGCCCAGCAGGGCCCTCTGGTGGGGGTGGCGAGGTGAGCCACGTCGGCCACTACTCCACGCTGATGCACCCCCGCGCGTCCGAGGTGCACCTCACCGACCACCGGCCCCGCGAGATCGTGATCCAGCTCGCCGACGGCATGGACGTCGAGCTGTGGCCGGGCGCGGACGATCATACCGAGCAGGTGGCCTGGCTGGAGCGCGCCGAGGAGGCGCTGCGCACCGCCCGGCAGATGATGGACGACCGCGACCGATAGACCCCCGCGCGGCCGCGGGCCCCGTCCTGTGACGCGGCCGCGCGGGACCGCCGCCCCGGGCGACTGAGGGGTTCCCCGGGGCGGCCCCACGGTCCCCCTGTGAGGAGCACAATGGGCACCATGCACCATCCCCCACACTCCCCAGCTCGCCCCCGCTCAGCCGCGGCGGTCGCGTCGCTCATCCTGGGCATCCTCGGTGGCGTCACCACGTTCCCGGCGTTCGGGTTGTTCACCCTGCTGCCCGCCATGGCGGCATTGACGGGTGCCTACGGGCTGCGCACGACCCACACGCACCAGCTCCGCGGGCGCGCGCTCGCGCTGTGGGGATTCTGGCTCGGCGTGAGCTTTTTCCTGATCAACGTGGCCCTGCTGATGATCGCGGCTATCGGGGCGCGCATGGGGTACTGACCCCCGGACACACGAATGGCGCCCCCGTCACCTCAAGGGTGACGGGGGCGCTGTGCTGTGCGGAGCAGGCTATTCGGCCGGCGGGGTGTCGCCCTCCAGAACCCGCTGCACGTAGGCAGCCAGCGCGGTACCGGCGGCCGTGGCCGCACCGACACCGAGGCTGGCGTAGTCGACCAGCTCGCCGGGGGTCACCTGGTCGGCGACGACACCGGCTACGGCGAGCAGGACGACGGCCACGGCGCCCTGGGCGACGGTGCGCAGGGACCGGGACCGGGCATCAGTGGTGGTGGTCTTACTGGGCATGCGTCTCTCCTGACATGCGAAAGCCCCGGCGGTCGCCGGGGCTGAAAGGGTTCTGAAATCTGGGGATCAGCTCTGCATCTGCTCGAAAATCCGGCGAGCGCGGGCGTCTGCCATCATCGCGGTGACCTGCCCCACCGCCCAGTAGGTGACGTGTTCGCCCTGGTCGGTGCCCGATCCGTAGTCCTTGCGGAGCTTGAGTAGAGCGGTCTCGGTGTCGTCGCCGAAATGCTCGTCGACGCCGTCCTCATGCGGCCCCCACGTGCCAAGGAGATCCGAGTAGGGCTCCCCGGAGAGCTTGATCATGTACTGGAGCAATCCCACGGCCGGGCCCTGGTCGCCCTTCTTCAAACCGATCATGTCGTCCTCCTCTGCTGTCGCACCGCCAGAGCTGATGCCCCACGAGCTGGTGTCGTCGTATGGTCCGGTACTGCTGCCGTCCGGCCCTCGGCCGACGGACACGTGAACATGGGTGCTGTGTGGGTTACTGCCGCTGTAGTGGCGCCAGGTCCACCCGTGGGCACGGGAAGCGATGCGCCGGTCATAGATCACGTACTTAGCCGCGGGGTGCCCCCCTGTGCGCACCTGCTCGGCCAGCCCTGCCAGATCGAGACCGGCATCGCCGACCACATCGATCGCGCACACCACCCCGGACGCGTTGGGGTTGTGGTCGGAGGCGGACGCGCGGTGCGCCGCGTCTCCGATGGTCCATACCGTCGTTCCGGGCGCCACCTGGCGCACCTCGTCGCGCAGCCGCTCCAGCGACCGCGCCAGCCTCCAGGCCATACATGCCTCCAGATGTAGAGATGCCCCGGCGCACAGCCGGGGCGAATGGTGGGTGCGGGTCAGGGCAGGATGGCGACCAGCAGACTCACCCCGGCGCCGGTGAGGATGCCGACCAGCGTGACGATCACACTGGTCCACCCGAGCACCTGGCGCCGCTGCCCGGCGAGCTGGTCCTGGGTCACCACGTCCTCGCGGAGCTCACCGAGGCGGGTCTGGACAGCGTCCAGGTCAGCCCGGGTGGGGCGCGATGTTTCCACTTCCCGCAGACGCTCGTCGTGCTCGGCGATGGTCGACGCGTGGGAGTCCGCGCGCTTGTCCTGCTGATCGGCGCGCTGCAGGAGGAGTCCGAGCTGGCCCTGCACGTCGGCAAACCCCTTGTCGATGGATCCCTGGAGGCGTGCCAGCGCGACCTCCACTGAAGGCGGCATTCTCTCCGGGTCGTCGCTCATCACGCGGTCCGTTGGTAGAGCAGCCGGGTCTGATTGCCGCCGCGCAACCGGGTCTCACCCGTATCGCTGCTGTCCTGGGCGAACTGCATTGTCACCGTGGACGGGTCGGACCCGGACTCAAAAGTGCCGGAGTCATAGGCACTGTTGAAGTTGGACTCCCCGGTCCCGCCGGCCACGCGTGAGGTGGAGTTGGCCGGGCGGCGGAAGATCACCTCGCCGCCGGAGTTGATCGCCGAGCCCGGACTGCGGTTGTATGCCTGGCTGAAGCTGGAGAACAACACGTCAACGCTGGCCTGCTCGGGCCAGCGCCACACGAAGTCAGCGTCGGCGTGCGCCGAGTAGGAGATGTAGAGCCAGTACGCGTAGAGGGCGTTGGGCTCCGGCAGGAAGCTAATCTCGCTGTCCTCGAAGCTGGTTTGCTCGGTGATGACCTGGTCGTTCTCCTGCGCGATGATCCGCATTCGGCCGGCGTTGAGGATGTCAGCGGTGAGGATCTGGCCCGCCCGTACCTGAATGACCACCTGGCCCCCTTTCGTTAGAGCCCGATCACGGCGGGTTGGGTCAGCGCGACCGCTGTGCCCGCGTCGTGCTCGGCGTCGACGTCGTTGACCGCGCGCTCGACGGTGAACCGTTGCGGGTTCTCGACGCGGAGCTCGCGGAACGACAACTCCGGATCGGTGTTGTCGTTACCGGCGAACGCCAGCGCAGCCACACCTGCCCGGCCCGTGCTAATGGTGTCCTCGGTGACCTCGCGGTCGAGCTGCCAGTAGCTCGGCTCCGGGCGCCCATCATCGGGCCACACCCGGCACAACACCCGGTCGCCGACCAGGCGAACCCGGACGTGGAACACGTCGCCGCCCTCGTAGTCGAACCCGGAGTCCTCATTGCCGTCGATCTCACCCTCGTGAGTGGACGACGTCGAGTTCGTCAGCGACAGGAACACATTGCCGCTGCTGGTGTGGTGGATCCGCACCAGGTAGAACTCGGTGTTGTCGACGTAGCGCAGCAGCACCGACGGGGCGAGGGATCCGCCGCTGGCGGTGGCGCTCACCGACACGGAGACGGTGATGTCGCAGTCGCCCACCTCGGCGGTGTCGAGCACCTGGAATCGCGCATCCGTGGGATCGGAGGCCAGGGTGACGGTGGCGACACCGTCGTCGATCTCGCGATCGGATGCGGAGCCCCCCGTCTCGGCCCAGTCGTGGCCACTGTCGGAGATGCCCCAGGCGTCGGTCTCGGTGCGGTCGAAGTCGTCCCACGCGAACGGCTCGCACGCGGTCACGCGAGCGGTCTCGCCGCCCATGGTGACGTCGAACGGGAACTGCTCCGGCAGATGGTCCCCGGGGCCGTCCGTAGTGATCCACAGCGCCCGGTCGTGTGGCCCGTCCTGCTCGGTGAGCACGAGCAACTCGGTGTCGATGTTGTCGATGCCGTCGGCGAGGACGCTGCCAGAGGTGTCGAGCCGGTTGGGCTCGTCGGGGCCGGCATCCGGCGCCAGGGTGAACACGATGTCGTCGATGAACGCAGTGTCCTGGTTCTCTGAGACGCTGCCGTCTTTCTCGTATCGGAACGTGATCGTGTCCGCACTACTCACGTCGTACTCGTCGGAGAGCGTCCACTCGCCGTCACCGGACGCTGTGAGCTCCTCGCTGGAATCGACGAGGAAGCGGAAGAAGTCGAAGTCCTCCTCGCTGGAGACCCGGTACCAGAACCGGACGGCCTGCGCGCCGGTCGGGACGGTCACGATCGCATCCGACGTCTCATCGTGGGTGATCACACCGGAGCGTAGCGACCACTCACCCGACGCGGCCTCGGCGTCGGTGCGAGTCCATGGCTCGTCGCCGCCGTCGGTGATGGTGATGTCGAGGTCGGCGTCCTCGAAGTCCTCGGCCACCCGGCCGGTCTCGGGTAGGTGGGCGATGGTCAGCGGCCCGGCCGGGGTGGTGTTGATCTCCACGTCCCACCGGTGCGGCCCGATCGTCTCGGCGTAGCCCTGTGCGATCAGGGCGACCGTGCCGTCGGGATGCTGCGGCGGGAGGTTCGACACCTCGATCTGGTCGCCTAGGTCTACGTCCAACCACCCCTCGACCACCTGCGGCCGCACGTTTAGCGCCGGCGACACGGCGGGGTAGCGCATGCCGGGCCACGTGCCCAGGTGCACCCGCCAGCCGGCCTGCGATTCGAGCTGGTCGTCGTCGTTGACGTTGAGCGTGGCGCTCTCGTCGTAGCGGCCGTAGGTCTCGACGTGGTCGTCGTCGACGACGCGCGCCTCGCCGCCGTCCTGGCGTGACACCGCGACGTCGTTGCGCACGCCGTCGTCGTCCAGCATGGGCGCGAACGGGTCGACGATATCGCCGAGGTTCTCGGCGGCGGCGTCCAGGGCGAACACCGTGCTGCCGACGTAGGAGTACCAGGTGTGGGCGCGCCACCGGCTGCCCATGTCGTATCCGGTGCCGGCGACGGCGATGGTGTGCCCGCGGTCGCGGATGCGCACGAGTCCGTAGTGGCCCCGGCCGCTCAAGTTGGGGCCGGTGTCGGTGGCCGGTCCGCTGGTGCCCCCGGAGTCCAGCGCGGAGAACTGGTAGATCGGGAAGTTGCCGTGTCGGTTGCCGCCGCCGGTGTCGATGGACAGGGCGTGGGCGTCGCCGGAGAGGGCGCACATGCGGGTGAGCCACCCGGTGTCGCCGAACAGCTCGACGAGCTCGTTACGTTCATGAAGGAAGGAGGCCCACGAATCCTCGTGTTCGCTGACCCACTGCGACGGGGTGAGCCACACCATCGCCTGCGCCCCAGTGTTCGCGGTGAGTACCTGCTCCATCCACGCCTTCTGTGCCGCGCCCAGCATGGTCTTGGACTGGCCCTGGGGGTCGTCGTTGGGATCGCGGTCGGCGCGCACATCACTGAGCAGGAACAGCACCCGGCCGACGGTGAACGACTGGTAGATCGGGTTCGCGCCACTCCCGGCGGGCAGGCCGTAGTGCGGCACCCGCTCCCGGTAGACCTCGCAGGCATTGTCCCGCCCCGACGCTGTCCGGTCTGAATCGTTCGGCCCGAAGTCGTGATCATCCCAGGCGTACACCAGCGGCACATCACGGTAGAGCCGGTGTTGGCGGGGTTGGCGTAGCACGTCGTCATAGGCACGGCGGTAGTTGGCCAGTGACCCACCGCCGGAGATGCCGTGCGACCCGGAGCCGAGGTCGTAGTAGTGCATGTCCCCGCCATGGGCGAAGAACAGCGGGTCGGCACGACGGATCTCGTCGAACACCGGGTGATTGGACAGTCGGTCGGCGGCGAGCACGGACCCCTCCCCGGAGTACTCCGGAGAGGCGCCGGCGCAGGTGGCCATGGCGAACGTGAAGTCCGCCCGCTCCCCCTGCCGCGGGTGGGTACGGAACGTACCGGTGGTGTCGGTGTCGAGGGTGTCGTCCACCTCGATGGCGTAGTGATACCGGGTGTCAGCGTCCAGGCCAGTGGCCCGGATGGAGACCATGTCATCCGAGGTGGCCGTGTCCGGGCCAAAGTACGTCGGCGAGGACAGGTCAGAGCTTTCGGAGACGGCCAGCCGCGCCTCGTCGCCATCGATGCGGGCCCGCACCCAGGCCGAGGACTCGGTGACCGCGCCGACCCACACATGCTCCACAGACACGGTCACTCCCCCTGGTTGTAGGTGCTGCGGCCCGGCCGGTACGCCAACGACGGCGTCTCACGCGCCTCGTAGAGGATGCCTGCGTCAACCTCGGCGGCCTGCTGCAGCAGATCCAGCAGCGTCTCGGGATGCTGCGGCCCTACGACCATCGTTTGGTCTAGGTCGCCATGCACCTCGAGGGCGATACCCTCCTCGGAGCACAAGCGCTCGATACGCCGGCCCGCGGTCTCGCCGCGGTGTCCCCGCATCGCCCGCACCATGTCCGTTACTGGCGGCGGGTCGGCGGTCCACGCGGCCAGGTGAGCAACCAGGAACGTCTGCTCGTCGACCGTCAGACCCGGCGTGCTGCGGCCCATGCCGATCCCGCCGAGCCCGGCGAACTGCCCGGGCTCGACGACGGTGATGACCTCCTCACCGTCGATCAGCACCGTAATGTCGAGATCGGACCCGCCCTGCTCGACGACCAGACGCAGATGGTGAGGGCGGCCGTCCCAAAACCCTCGCGCGGTCACGGTGTCCAGCGTGGACGAGGACTCGGCGCCGTCCTCAGTAACCTTTATGCTCAGGTCAATCTCATCATCGTCGGGGTCGGTACGCACTTGTATCTGGGTGAAGGGGTCGCCCGGATCCCCGGAACCGGCATCAGCTACCAGCATGGTGGACACTGCCGCGCCCTCGCTGCGCGCGAACACGATGTCGGCGGTCACGCCGTCGGTGTCGTAGGCCCCATGGATCCGCGACGAGATTCCGGTCTTGGCGACGTTGACGCTGGATTCCAGCCAGGGCGCCATCTCCGCGTCGGCCCATTTGATCTCGGCCTCACGGATCCAGGGGAAGAGCTGGGCACGGCCCACCACTGGGCGCGCGGAAAACGTGTCCTTTCCGTCATCCAGCGGCCAGTACCCCACCGGGTCGGAGTCGACGATCCGGCGCCGCAGCGCGGAGTGCAGCGCCGCCTGGCCCTGACCGAGGCGGCGCAGGATTCCGGACGCGGTCACCTTGACGCGTGCCTCACCCTCGTAGTCTCCGGACGACAGGTCGCCGTAGGGCCAGGTGGGCGCCCACTCGGCGACCTCTCCGGCGAACCGCACGTGCCACTCGCCCTGCCACTGCACGGAAATCCGCAGTGGGGTACTGCGGCGCACATACGGGAAGTAGCGCGACTGGGGCCGGCGTGGGGTGTAGTCCCCGTCCGGGTTGTCCAGCTCGACGGCCACTGAGGACGGCTCGACACTGCTGGCCTCGTCCTGGCGGCCCCGGGTGATTTGGATTGACTGTGAGTGCACGTCGCCGGAGACGTCGGTCCAGTCCCACGTGTCGGGGTCGGCGGACAGGTTCGCGCCGAACGCGATCTCCACGCGGAGGCCAATCCGAGACGGGAAGTCCACGCGGCCCCCTTACTGCCCATAGGCGGCTTGCACGCGGCCGCCGCCCTTGACGCGTACCGACTTGCGCAGCCACTGGTCCAGCGCCCGCGGCAGTCCGGATCCGTCGATGGTGACCTCCACAGGTGCCGCGCCCCCTGCGCCTCCGCGAGCCGAAGGGATTTGCGGGACTGCTCCGGCGACCGCGAGTTCACCGGCGGCGGAGACCTCGCCCACCGAGGCACGCAGCCCTTCGGCGAGCATGTCGCCGATCGTGGCGCCGGCGATGTTCGGAGCCCCGGACCCACTGAGCGGGCCTTCCTTCGCGGGGCTGAACGGGAGCTTGTCGCGGATCTTGGACGCGATATCCGAGGCGGTGTCGCCCAGGCTTCCCATCATGCCCTTGATGCCGCTGATTAGCCCCTTGATTACATTCTTGCCCGCGTTGACCAGCCAGTTCTTGGCGTTGGACAGGGCGTTCTTCACCTTGCCGGGGATGCTCTTGACTTTGGAGAGCAGGTTGGAGACCCCGTTGGACACGAAGGACTTGATGCGGGCCCATGCCTGGCGCGTGATTGCCTTCGCCATCAGCCACGCCCGCTGAATATGCATCTTCGCGAGCAGGAATCGCTTCAGGATCGCGCCCACCAGGGCCTGAATGAGCCCGGTGACCGTGTTCTTGATCCAGTTCCAGGCCGCCGCGGCGGCGCCCTTGATGGCGCTCCACGCCGCGGCCATGCCCGCCTTGATCTGATCCCAGTACTTGATGATCAGCCCGACGGCGAGCCCGATCGGCCCGGTGAGGATGCCCAGCAGCAGCATCCAGTTGTTCTTGAGCCATTCGATGATGAATGAGACAGCCGTAGAGATGGCGGACTTGAGCCATTCCCAGGCGGCGAGCGTGGCCGCGACGATCTTGTCCCAATAGACGACGATCAGCGCGATGATCGCGATCAGCGCGATGATGGCCAGGATGATCAGCCCGATGGGGTTGGCCATCATGGCCGCGTTGAGCAGCCACTGCACCGCAGTCCACGCGATCGTGAGAGCCCGAGCTACCTTGAGCAGCGTTGTCCAGATTTTGATCGCCGCGGTCTTAAGCAAGATGACCGTTTGCACCGCCGCCACGACCACCCGGAACGCGGTCATCGCCATGGTGGCGATCTTCATGACCCCAGCGATCGCGGCCGCGGTGCCCAGTAGCCCGCCCAGTGCGGCACCGAGGACTTTCACGGTGCCGGCGTTGTTCTGCATGATCCCGGCCAGCGAGGACAGCATCGACCCCAGGGGCGAGAGCACCACCAGGGCGGCGCCGAGCGCAGCCACGAACCCCGCCCCGAACCCCTTGATGGCCGGTAGCGCGGCGACGGCGAAGTCCTTGATTCCGGTGGCGATGCGGGTGACCGCGTCGGTCACCCCGGCCGACTCCAGTTTCGCTCCGACGTCGGAGATGATCCCGGGTAGGGCGCCCATCCCAGATTCGACCTTGTCGCCGATGGTCTCCACGGCCGGGGCGAGCTTGTCCATCAGCGGCACCAGCATCTCGCCGAGGCTGGTGACCACCTGCCCCTTGGCGGCCTGAAACGCGCCGCTGAAAGTTTTGCCGGTTGCGTCGGCCGCCGCCTGAGCCTTCTGAAAGCTCTCCTGGGTGGGATCACCCAGCACCGCGAGCAGGTCTTCCAGGCCGATCTCGCCCTCGGAGGCCATGGTCTTGATCTCGCCGGAGGTGACCCCGATGTGGTCGGCCAGCTCCTCGAAGATCGGGAAACCCGCCTCCGAGATCATGTTCAGCTCGCCGTTCATCGCCTTGCCCTGGTTCTGCGTCTTCGTCAGGGCAGACGTGATGGAATCAATCTCAGCCGGCCCGCCCCCCAGGGACTGCACGGCGACGTCGATGTTCTCCAGCATCCCGACGGCGTCGCCGCCCTCAACGCCGAGGTAGCCCAGGGACACCGCGGCGTCCTGAAACGCCTCCGCGCCGATCGGGGACTGGGCGAACTTGCTGTTGAGAGTGTCGATGGTGTCGGCGGCCTTGCCCGCGTCCCCATACATCCCGGTCAACGACGCCTGGGCGTTCTGGATGGAGTCGGCCATCGAGAACACGTCGCCGGTGAACGAAGCGACGCCGACCGCGGCCAGGGCGCCGCTGGCGACCCCGGCCATGGTCTTGAACTGGGTCCCGAGACCGCCGATCGCGCTGCCCGCGGATGCCGACAGTGACCGCCCCAACGTGTTACCGGTGGTGCGCCCGGCGGCGGCCGCCGGCCCGGCCAGAGCACCGGTCATCCCCTTCTGGGCAGCTCCGCCGAACCCCTTCATGGTGGGAATCAGACGCACATAGCCGACACCGACCTCGGTCGCCATAGGCCGGCCACCCCCTCTCGGGTCGCGGACCTACAGCGGCGCGCTATTCAGATGTGGATTTGGGTCCGTAGCGGTCGAGCAGTGCCGCCACCTCGGAGGGGTCCCGGTCGCTCGTGTCGCCGTACTGTTTCGACTCGGACTGAGCCAGCGGACTGACGCGCTTGGGTTTGCGCCGGTTCTTCTGGCCGTCCTTGGATCGCTGCCAGTTGGCGATGCGCAGCTCGTCGAGCACCATGTACAGCAGGTGCTCGGTCAGGGTGTGGCCGTCGCCTCCGTGCTCGCGCGCCGTCTGGCTGTGGGGTTCGTGGGCCAGGGCGTAGGCCGCGGCACCCAGGTCGCCCGCGGACAACTCCAGCGGGTCGATCCCCCGCAGGACTAGGTCCGCTTGCGTCGCTTCGAACGATTGCGGGTCTGCGAGGAGGGCGAGTGCGCTTTTCCCGAGGTTCCCGAGTGGTCCGCCCACGCCTGCACCAGGTCCTCGGCGGCGCCGGTCGACATCTCCATGATCGCCTCATAGACCTCGCGGCCGGCAATCTCTTCGAGGGCTTCCTCGCTGCCGCCGGTGAACTCCTGCAGCAGTCCCGACTTCACCGTCTTCATGTGGGGCAGCTCGTAGCGCTGCCCGTCCATCCCGATGAAGGGGAAGGGATGGCGGTTAGCACCGCCGCCGGCGGAGCGTGCATCGAACGTCATCGCGCGGATCTCCAATCAGGTGCGCGGAGGAGGGTTGGACACCCCGCGGCCGGCTCCGCGCGAGACCGGCCGCGGGGTGGATCGTCAGGACTCACCGGCGATGCCCTCACCCCAGGCGTCGGAGTTGGAGTACTTGACCATGAGGTCGCCGTTGCCATCCGGGTAGCAGGTCAGCGTCATCGGGTACTGCACCGGATCGCCGGAGTTGGCGTAGGGCACTTCGTCGCGCTCGGTCAGCTCGCCGTTGCCGATGTAGATCCGCAGCAGCTCGTCGCCGTCGATCACGTCCAGCACGAACGCCCGCGGGTCGTGGGTGGGCGGCTTGACGTGCATCTTCCACTCGCCGTTGTTCTCCTCGACGTGGGAGCCGGGGTGGAACAGCTCCAGGGTGGAGCCGCGAGTCTGCAGCAGCGTTAGTTCGATCGTGGCGGTGGACTCGGTGCGCACGCTGCGTACCGTGGTCGCTCCCTGCCAGCCGATGATGGTGTCCACCGAGTCGTCCCAGGACTCCACGGCCCCGTCCTCGTTGAGGTAGCCGTGGCCGGTGAACGCCGAGTCCAGCGAGCTGGAAGCGTCCTCGGGCGCCTCGGCGGTGCCGCGCGGAGCGGAGTAGAACGCCCCGGTGATACCTACGCGGACCTCCTCGGCCGCCAAGTTTGCAGACATGTAGTCCCTCCTATGGGGCTAGATAGATGGCTGAGTCCGCGCGGATCGTGAGCTCGTAGGTCGCCCACACGCGGGGCGATGACGTGGTGGGGTCGTCGTCGTGGCGCGGCCCGAGGAACTCCTCGACCCGGTACACCGGGGGGCCGATTTGGTCGGTGCCGGACAGCGCCCACAGAGCCCCACGCACGTCCAGGGCGAGACCCATCGCCTCGTCGTCAGTCGGCGCCCAGCACCACACGTCGAACCGCGCCCGGTCGCGCACCGGTGCCTGGGCCTGGCCGCCGACCCGGCGCATCTGGACTAGCCGTTCCGGCCGCGGGTCGGGTACCCGGGTCACCACCGGCACCGGGTCCACAACGGGCAGCAGGTGGGCGCGCAGTGGGGGGAAAATGTCGGGGAAGGCCACGATGCACCTCCCTCTGGGTTAGCCGCGGGCGGCGTCGATCGCCCCGCCGAGAATGCGGTGCCGTCTCTCAATGGCCAGCGACTCGGGATGGACCGCGATGATGGTCGCCCCGGCCCGCGACTGGCCGATGTAGGTATCAGCGATGACCTCGGGAGGGTCGCCGTAGTGGTACCGGGCGGCGAACTGGGGTGCGGCGACACCGCGCACCGCATCCGCCCGGCGCTGCAGGTCGGACTCGACCCCCTCGCCCTTCATGACGGCCTGGTAGCCGGAACTGCTGTGCCGGAAGCGAACCCGGGCCATGGGCGCCCCCTTATCCGTCGACGACGCGCAGGGTGACCTCCATGTGGTGCACCCCATTGCGCGACAGCGGGTTGTACAGCGGGGCCGGTTGCCCGTCGAGCCGGAACACCACCTGCTCGCCGGAGGGGTGGTCGTCCCACTCGACACGGTCGCGGCGGCGCACCCCGGTGTGGTCGGTGACCATGAGCCACCGGGCCTCCATCGGGTCAGCGCCGTCGACGGCGACGAGGCTGCGCTGATCCTGCTGCAGCCACGCCCGAACCTCACTCCGCTCGGCGGCCTCGCCGTAGTCATAGACCGTGTTGCCATAGGAGTCAGTGGACTCGACGGGATGGACGAGGGTCACGGTGTGCGGCATCAGCCGGGAGGGGACGCCGACGCTGGTCATCGCCTCCCCTTCCGTTCGGCTCGGGCGATGCGCTCCGTGAGCCGGGCGATGCGTTTCTGTGCATCGGTGGCCTTCGCCTCGTCATCGGCCTTCTGGGCCCTGGCGAGCTTCTTCTGCTCACGGGCGAGCTCTCGCTGGTCGCGCTCCACCTGGGTGCTCATCCGGCCCTCACCCCGATCGTGCCGACCCGGCGCCGGTACCCGGCATCGTCGAGGGCGTCGCGGTCCTCCTGCAGCATCCGAACCGAGGCGCCCGGACTGCCTCCGGACTGCTGCAGCTGATAGTTGTAGATGCCGACGCGCTCGCTGACCATGCCCGGGGTCTGTGTTGGGGCGAGCAGGGTGCGCAGCACCATGGACGCGACCACGTCGACCACCACGTCGGGCACCTCGGCGTCCCCGTGGGAATAGGTCACCCGATAGGCGTCCGGGTGGCACCACCACAACGGCGCCGTCGTCGGCTCCGCCGGGCAGGCCGGGGCGATGTCGATCTTGTCGACTCCGTCGAACACCCACCCGGACAGCTCCACATCTGGGGTGCCGTCGCTGGCGAGCGCGTACACCGAGGTCACCTCGGTGACGGGTCGCTGTGGAAGGCGCACTACGGTGCCCACAGGGCGCAGCGTGATCTCGTCGCCCTCCACAGGGGTGAAGACGCGCCGGGTGTAGGCGCGCACCCTGGCCGACGCGCCCTTGAGTAGCCCGTCGGCCCGGGCCTCCTCGTCGTCGGTGAGGTTGCGGCCCAGTAGGGCCGCGAGGTCGTCCTGTGTCGCGAGCGGATCCACGGCTCACCTCCTGTCGAGGTCGAGGAGGAACTGGGCGTGAAGCTTTCCGCCGCGGCCGCGCACGTCGGGCGGCAGCACGCCGTCGATGAACTCCACATCGGTCGGCCGCGGCCCTTGCGTGGCGGCCTGCTTCACCGCGTCGGGCAGCTCTTCGGCACGATCGACGTGGTAGCCGATGCGGTCGCGGTAGACTCTCGCCTCCAGCGTGCGGCCCTGCTCGCGCTCCAGGTTGCGGTCCCGGGTGAGCCAGGACGGCAGCACCACCGGGACCCCGAGTGCCATCGCCTCGTAGATCGTGGATCCGCCGTCGGCGATGACCACGTCGGCGCCGGCGTATTCGGCGAGGGTGGCGCGCCGGTCGTCGCGGTGGCGCGGGTGCCAGGCCGTGACGACGTCGTAGACGTCGGGGTCGAGGAGGCGCATCACTGTGTCGCGGTGCCACCAGGACGTCGCGCCGGCGCCGGGCGCGCGCGGGTTGCCGCGGGTGTAGCGTTCGGATCCGCCGCCGTGCGTGGGGGCGTAGACCACCCGGATACGGTCGTCGCGCTCCAGCGCCGGGACCGTGCCCTGATAAATGGGGTCGAGCTTGGGGTAGCCGAGCTCCACGATCCGGTTCCTCTGCACACCCCCGTCGATGAAACGCGCGGTGTGCACTGGTCCCGGCGAGACGACATGGTCGAACGACCTCATCTTGACGCCGTGCCTGTACGACTTGTCGGCGATACCGTGGCTGATCTGTACACCGGTGCGCCCAGTCTCGCGGCGCCCCGCACTGTAGCGATGGCGCACGGCGAGGTAGACGTTGGTCGCGCCCCGGTGCGGCTGGCGGTCCACCACGTAGGAGCCCGCCGGAAGGTGGGCCAGGATGGGGCCGATGTAGGCATCGGTCATCCCGCCCGGCACCATCGCCCCGGTCTGGTCATCCCACCCGGTCGCGTTGCTCGCGAACACGATCACCGACGCCTCCCAGTAGGGTCTCGCGCAGGCGCGCGGCCTGCTCGTCCACCTCGGCCACAAGGCCCGGATCGGTGTCGGCGTGGATCCAGCGCCCGGCGTCGTCCAGGGTGGACGAACCGGTGTCGATCCTCCGCCACAGCCGTTTCAGCTTCTGCCGGGTTTCGCGTCGGTGCGGTGACCCCCGGCCGGTGGCGACCGAGGTCACCAGCGATTCGGGTTGGCGGATCCGGTGGTACGACGGCTCGCCGTGGATCACCACGTGCCCGTAGTAGAGGGCGGCCGTGGTCATCACCGCGTCGTAGGCCACCCGGTAGCCCGGGTGGGTGAGCCGCCGTGCGGCCGACGTGCGCCAGAGCTGGGACAGGTGCGCGGTGTAGCGCATCCGCCGGTCCGGCGTGCGGCCCCGGATCGCCCGGTGCTCGACCCGCCCGTCCTCGCGGTGGTTCGTGAACGGCGAGAACACCGCATCCGTACCCTGCTCAGCGGCGGCGAGCAACGCCTCTATCCGGTGCGGCTCGGACGCGTCGTCGGCGTCGTGGGGCACCCACCACTCGGTGAGGCACGCCTGCGCGGTGACCGCGTCCACGAAGTACCGGCCGCGGTTGTGCGGCAGGTCCACCACGACCAGGCGGCCGTCGTCGATGCCGTCCAGCGCCGCGCGCAGCGGCGCCGGATCGTCACCGTCATTGACCACCAGGCACGTCAGGTCCCGGTGCGTCTGCCCCAGGATCGAGGCCACCGCGGTCCGGATCGTCGTCGGACTCCGCCAGTACGGCACCGCCACCGTCACCCGCATCAGCCACCGCCCGTTTCACGATCAGCGCCCCGCGGCGGTGCGGCCGCCGGTTCCACCGGATGAGTTCACGCTCCGGCCACTGGCCAGCGTCGAGCACCTGTTCCACGCCGGCCTGAACACCGTGGTTGGGGTCGCAGGCGTCGTGCAGCACCACCACCGCGTCCTCGGCGAGGTGCGGCAGCCATGCCGCCAGGTCGGCCGCGACCGCCTCGGCGGAGTGGTCCGCGTCGTGGAACAGCAGCCCAATCGGCGGCCCGGACCATTTGGCGCCCACGGACGCGGCATAGCCGCGCTTGACCGTATGCGTGTCCTTCGTAGCGCCGATGCGGGCCAGGTGGCCCTTGAACGCGGCGTAGGTCGCCGGCGCCGTGTAGGTCGGCGACATGGAGCTGTAGCCGTCCTTGCGCAGCCCCCACGGGTCCACGCTCGTCACATGGGCCCGGTGGCCCTCCTGCGCGCCCAGCAGCAACCACCCGGTAGCCCTGCCCTTGAACGCGCCCAGCTCCACAATGGCCTGATCCGCGGGCACGCCCGCGGCGAGGGCGCGAAGCCGGCGGCATACCGCCAGCTCCACAAGCCCCGCCGCGCGGCGGCCCCGGCGCCACTCGGTGACGAGCCCAGCGTCGATACCCATCAGCTCTCACTCGACCCCGGGCCGCTAACCTGCAAATTCGTGATTTTGCCGTGCGCCTTCTCGTTGCCGTACTCCAAACCGATCTCGCCGTAAATCTGGCTGCGCTCGGCCGCGCCAACCTTCGCCAGCGGTTCCACGAACAAGAAGCCCTTGCCGGGCACGTTGAGGAATACCGGGGCGCACTGCTCCACACTGACCACCGCGATCTGGTCGGTGGGCATGTGCCGGTTGAGCACGACGTTGAGCCGGCCGAAGTCGGTCTCAATCGTCGTCACGGACACACCGCCGACGTTTCTGGTGGCCTCCTGATAGTTGCGGTCGGTGATGAACAGCTCGGTGAGCTGGCGCTTCTGCCACCCGTTGGCCATCAGGGTGGCGGTGTCCTGCTCCTGGATCCCGCCGTTCTGCCACACCCGCTGCAGAAGGTCAATCACCATGTCATCAGTCAGCGCCGCACCCCCGCCATCCTCAATGTTGGTCTCGATCGCCGCCAGGATGCCCTGCGTCTTGCGGGGGTCGGCGTTGGTCGACGGGTTAGCGAACGTTCCGGTCAGGAACGTCTTCTCGATGTCGCGGGCGATCTGCACCAGAGCCTGGCGGATCTGCCAGTCCAGCTCGTTGGCCACCGGGTTTGTGCCGGCGATGCCCACCGACCCGGGGTGGTCGGAGCCGGTCGAGTTGAACTGTCCGGTTGCGGCGAGCTTGGTGTAGGAGACCTCCAAAGCCTCCTGATGGATTTCGCAGACGTTGACCACATTGAACCGCGCCCGCGCCCGCGGGTCCGGGGCGTCGGCACCCTCAACCCGCTGCCGGTCGTCGGCCGCGTCACGCAGGTCGTAGCCCTGCCACTGGAACAGCGTCGACATGGTGGCCTTGCCGCCGGTCAGTCCGCCGATCATGGACAGGAACGGCGTGTCAGTAGGCGTCTCAGCGAACAGGTCGCCTACGAAATTCGGCAGGTTGAACGTGGTTCCCTGCCCGGTGATGCCAGGCATCTACCCTCCAAAGGTTCGGGCAGGCGCGGCCTGCCGCTAGCTGTTGTTCTGCTTGGTCAGCCCCAGCAGTTGTTGCGTCTTGAGCTGCCGCGCGGTAGCGAAATCACCCTGCTTTTCCGCCGCGGCGATCTGGTCGGCCTGTGTGGGCTCCGGCGGATTGGGCATCGCGCCCGGCCGCAGGTGCTCCACAGGGGTGTGCTGAGCCGCCGCAGGCGCCGGCTGCTGCTGGGTGCCGCGCAGTTCCACCAGCCGCTGAGCCTGGCGCTTCAGCGTCTCCGGGTCCGACCCGGTCAGGAACGTCTCGGCGTCCTCGTCGCTGATCTGGTGGGCGGTGCGTAGCGCGTCCCGCCATGCCTGCGTCGCCTGCTGCTCAGCGGTCTGCTGCGCTTCTTGGGCCCGCTGGAGCTCGGACTTGTCGCGGTCCTCGAACTCCTTGATCCGCGCCGCGGCCTCGGCCGCGGCCTTCTCAGCGGCCTTGCGCGCCTCACGCTCGGCCTGCAGCGCCTTCTTGCCGCCCTCGCCCAGCGGCTCCTCCTGCTGCCCCTGGCCTTCCTGCGGCGGGTCGCCCGCCGGCGGGGACGCGGGTGGCTGCTGTGCGGCGGGATCCTGCGGTGGCCCCGCGGGCGGAGCCGGGGCAGGCGGCGACTGCGGTGTCGTCTGTGGTGTCGGTTCGGTCACGGTCAATGCCTCCATCGCAGAGGTAGGAGCCCGGCCGCGTCGCACGTCCGGGCAACCCCGCCCGAATGGCGGGGAAGATCAGTCAGCTCTCCCAGTAGGCGCGCCACGCGCGCAGCGCCTCAGGCCCGGACTTGCCGCCGGCGACCTGGTCCCACTGCTCACGCAGCCGCTCCACCTCGGCCGGTTCCGGTTCGCGCCGGTACACCAGCTCCGGTGTGCAGTCGCAGTTGTCGTGGTAGGACTCGCCGATCTGGCGGTCGCCGCGGGGGGCGCCGCGGCCGCGCCCGACCACCGTCGTCGCCGAGGCTTTGGAGTACACCGCGCCGCGGGACGCGAGCATGCTGCAGAACGCGCACGGATTCGATCCGGTCACCCGGCGGTACCCGGCGACCTCCTCGCGGCCATAGAACGTCTGCATCGTGGTCGCACGATCGCCCGCCATGGCCTGACGTACTGCCGCACCTGATATCCGCTCGGACATCGCCCGCAGTGACGCGGCCTCGCTGCCGGAATCCCGCATGTGCGTCTTGAACGCCACCGGGCCCGTGACCCGCAGCGAATCCGCGATGACCTGACGTTCGGGCACTGTGCGCACCGGCTCCAGGTCCACACCTTCGATGCGGGCGTGCCTGCGCAGGTACCGCACTCCCAGGTTGGCCGAGGCGTCCGCGCCGCGCGCGACGAGCCGAACCGCCTGGTCCTCTACCGAGGACCACCAGGCGTCGATGTCGGCGCCGTCGGCACCACCAGCGAGACGCCGCATCCGCCGGCGCACTAGGCGACGCGTTCGTTCGAGCTCGCGCCGGTGTTGGGTGGTCAGAGCGCGCGCCTGAGCCGAGGGCATCAGTCATCCTCGTTGGTGCGCAGCGTGACCGGCATCGCGCCAGGAACGAACTGGGTGCCCTCCATGCCGGCACGGCGGGCGGCGTCCTCCGGAGTCACCCCGGCCCTGATCAACGCGCCGAGCGCGTCGGCCTGGTCCTTGACGGCCTCCGGGTCCTGCTCACCCTCCGGATCCTGTTCGCCCTCGGGCACGCCAGGCGCCTCGGGGTCCGCGGGCGTTCGACCGGCCGCTGCCTGCTGCTGGCCGTCCTCGCCGTCCTCGCCGGCCAGTGCGGCGAGCTCGTCCATGATGTCGCGCTCGTCAGCGGCTCTGTTCCACCGTTCGAGGTCATTGTCGGTGACGTTGGGTAGGCGGTCCCACAGCTCACGCGGCGGGATTTCGAGCTGCTGGCTCATCTTGCCGAGCGCGTCCACAATCTGTCCCAGCGACCGCGGTGTGGTGTCGCGCCACACCACCTGCGCGCTCGTGTCCTCCCACGTCTCACGGTCACCCATCGCCAGGCCGCACAGCCGCATCATCTGCTCAGTGCTCTCGCCGAACGCCGTTTTGTGTTCCGCGATGTCCTGCTGGTGGCCCGCCTCCAGAGCCGCCAGAGCCTCAGCGGACACGTTGGACACGCTCTCGCCGACGACCATCGTGTGCGGCGGGATCTGGCGCCTCGACGCGATGTACAGCAGGGTTTTGTCCCGCGAGGCCAGATAACCGCTGAGGTCGGTCTGCTCGAAGTCACCGAACCTGCCGTCGGGGGATTCGTTGCTCCACACCCGGTTGACCGCGGCGTTCCACGGCTCGATCGGGTTGCCGTCCTCGTCCTCGGCGATCGCCATACCCGTCGCCCACCGCTGCCGGAACGCGGCGTAGAGCTCAGCCATCTTCAGCCCGAACGTGGACTGGTTCAGCCCGCGCTGCGCGGGGAGCAGGGGGTAGACGATGCCCTCCGGGCCATCATCCAGGTCACCGTAGGACTCCATGAACCTGACGAACGGGCACACGCTCAGCCCGTGTTCGCGCACCGTCACCCGACGGGCGTCGAACGCCAGCCCCTCGAAGTTGGACATGGACACGTGGTCGGCCTGCCCGGTGGCCACCGGGGTGACCATCGTCGCCGGCACCACCACCGAGTACTCGAACTGGTCGTCATAGATCGAGATCGGGGTTTCCATCGTCGCCGGCGACCCCTCACCGATCACCGGGCGCGGGATGCCCACAGTGACGGCGTACCGGGGCCACTCGTCGTTGATCGGATCGTCATACAGCGCCGTGCACCGCCGCGGCGAGAACGGAGTGATCACCGGTGTCGGCTTGTCGTGCATCCGCCCCGGCAGCACCCGGGCATAGGAGATGCCGTACTCCAGCGCCGCCCGCCACAGGCCCGCCTGGCGGGCATCCATACGGTTGGCCTGCCACGCCTCGTTCCACACCCGGGCGTTCTCGGCCGCGCGTGCCGGCCGGTAGCCGTCCACGAACAGGTTCTGCGCGATCGAGGAGACCACCAGCGGCAGCACGTTGAAACGCGACTGGTCCACCAGTTGCCGGTACTCCTCCGTGGCCGACTGCGGCACATACACGCCAACGATCTTGTTCTTCAACCAGTCGTGCGTCTCCTGCAACCGCACCGACTCGGCGCGACGCTGCGCCAGCAGCCACTGGCCCACACGCGACAGCGCCTGGGTGTCCAGGGGGTCAGCCACGATTCACACCCCCTATCCCCACGCGATGACGCGGCCGGACTTCTTCTTCGGCCCAGCGATGTACTTCTTCCAGGCAGGCGACATCAGCAGATCGTGACGCGCCATGTCGGCGAGCAACGTGGCCGCCCAGCCGTCGACCTTCCTCGGCGAGTTCCTGCGCTCCTTGCCGAAACTGACCCCGTACCGGTTCACCCGGCGGCGGGCGTTCAGCACGTGGCGGCGGTGCTGCGCATTCCCGGTGTGCCTGATCGAGGTGTCGGCCACCGCAGCGGCGAGCCGCTCGTTCGCCAAGGTCGAGGTCTGCAGTCGACCCCGCATGTCCCACCCGATTTCGCTGGTCGGCGAGGCTTTGATGATCAGGTCCTCGCGCCAGGTCCCCGCCCAGGCGTCGATGTAGGACGACCAGTGTTCGACGTCGGCGTAGAAGGCCACCACGTGGTAGCGCTCGAACGCCAATCGGACGGCCTCATCCACGGCGACCCGGTCGACCTCCCAGCCGTCCCCGGCCGGCCCAGACGGGCGCTCCCAGATACCGAGCGGCTGCATGAGCCGGTCGGAGACGCGGCAGGCGACGAGCGCCGTAGCGTCCTCCCGGATCGCGCCGTCGAAACCCAACACCACGGTGTCGCCGTCGACGAGCAGCTCGTCGACACGGCAGGCATCCCACTCATGCGGAGCGATCAACGAGTCCTCAGCGACCGCCACCTCGTTGAGATAGAACCTCCGCGCGTCGGCCGGGTGGGTGCCCAGGTCGTGCACCTCAGCGATCACACGATCGATGTCCACCCACGGCGAATCCGCGTAGAGCTCGACCAGCCCGGCGCGAAGCGCGTCCACGTCGGAGAGGTCGCGCACGACCGCCTTGGGGTGGTACCGCATCAGCCCGACGTCAACCGCCTGGCCCTCGGCGATCTTGTCAGCGTAGGCCGCGGTCAGCTCCGCAACGGAGTCCTCACCGGGCGTCCACGCGTTCGTCGTTTCGAGGCTGCGCCCGCCCATCTTGCCGAGGTTGCGTCGCAGCGTCGCCGCCAGCCGGGAACCGCCATTGGTGTCGGTCCACAGGTGCGGCTCATCCATGATCGCGTCAGTGAGGCGCTGACCCTCACGGGTCGCCGCCGAGGCCGTCACCGGCTGCAGAATCCCCGCGCGGGTCCGCACCCGCGACAACCCCAGATCCAGACCGGGCACCTCGTCGGCCGCCGCGCCCTCGCGCAGCATGCCCAGCACCAACGACATGGTGTTGTCCGTCTGGTCCTGGCTGACCGCGGCGAGCTGGATGTGCGGGGACGCGCGTGGCCGGCCGACCGCCTCACCGCGGGCGTCACGCCCGTCGTAGACCACCGGGCCCGCCAGGGCGCAGCACGACAGTGCCGCCGCCAGCGGACTCTTGCCCGAGCCCTTCGGCATGACGATCTGGCCGCGCCGGTAAATCCACCGGCCGGGGCCGTCGACTGCGAACCACCAGGCCACCACACGCCCCTGCGCCTGCGTCCAACGCCACGGCTCACCCGCCGACTCGCCGTCAGGCTGGCCCAGCATCGCCTCGGCCCACGCCAGTACGTCCAGCCCGATCGTGGCGATGCCGTGGTCAGAGGGCCATCCTTCGGGGATGCCGTCGGCGGCGAGCGCGATCCGCTGGCCGTCGACCAGCAGGGCGCCGCTCATCCCGCGGTGCGCCGGTCCCACCGGGCGCGGGCCGCGGCGCGAGCCTGCTCGGACGTGTGCGCCGTCTTCTGCTTCGCGCCCGACGAGGAGTCAGGCAGCTTCAAAGCCTTGAGCAGCCCCGACAGCACACTGCGGTGCTGGCGCAGCTCGGACACCAGAGGGGACGCGACGAGCTGGCCCTGCGACCCGGCCACCATCAGGTCAGCGCCGTCGAGCGCGTCCTCCAGGCGCTGGACAATGTCGGCCTCACGGCACGCGTCATGCAGGATCCGCACCTCGTCGGGGCGCAGCGTGTAGTCGGGGACGATGCTCTCCCACAGGGCCGTGCCAGCGGCGGCGAGGTTCGCGGGCATCTCGGGGGCGGCCATCGGTCACCCCCTCAGCGTCACGTCAGTGCGTTGATTACCTCGGACAGATCCGCGAGCGTCGCAGGCGAATCGGCGTAGCGGACCCCGAGGGCGATGTAGCGGCCCTGCCCGTAGATCTCGATCTGCGCGCCATCGTCGGTGCGGATCCTCCGACCGTGCTCGATGTGGCCACGTCCCCAGAGGTGGAGACCTGTGCCGCTCGGCGAGATCTCTGTATAGGTCGCCGGCGCCCGGTCGAGGATGTCCTGTGCCCAGTCGGCGATCCGGCCGCCGGTCAGGCAGTGGTCGAGGTCGATGCATACGATCCCGTCGTCGACGGCCAGCACGTAGCCCAAGCCAACGCCGCGGCGCGACCGGGCGGCTGTCGAGTACGACGTCCACGTGGCCGGGCCCGTCGAGGAGGCCGGGCGGCCGTCGGCGCGCAGTGGAACCTTGCGCTCGTCGCGGCGCACCCACCGCCGGCGCGAAGTCATCTCCGCAGGGAGCGTGCGCCGGGCGCGGGATGCGCGCTGGCGGCATCGCGGCGAGCAGGTGCGCGCGTGCGATCGGGCCATGATCGGCATCGGTTCGCGGCACTGCTCACACAATCGCTGCATGTGACCAGTATACCCCGGCCAATGTCACACTTTCTATCGTGTGATCAGGGAGAACGAAGAAATCCCTCACTCCGCAGAGTGATTACTCAACGAGATCAATGCAGGTCAAATCGTAGAAAAAACGTACGCACAGTTAGACGGCCTATGCCGCACCGTGGGCGCCGCCGACAGCGAACCGGGGTCCCCCCCACCCCGCCACGCCGAGTCGCACCGCGCCACCGTGGTCACGTCACATGGTGTGTGTGCTGCAACGATTCTTTTTATTTCATGTCATCAACACTCATTGGCGTCGATGACTGATCAAACCTGGATGCGTTTCGCTGTCTCGCTTGCGCTTTGGCTGCTGCCCTCTCGCCGCACGCGCTTGTAGCGCTGTGCGCTTGCGATGATGTGTCCTGCACAGCGTCCTGATGTTGTCGATGCTGTGGTCCTGTGCATCACCTATGTGGTCAGCGTCGGTGCCCTGTGCTGTGCAGCGTGACCCCTCCTCGTCCACCCACGTGCACTGGTGGTCGTCCCGGTCCAGGGCCTGGGCCCTGAGGGCCTTCCACCCCTGGGGTCGTGGGGTGGTGCGCCATGCGGTGGGGCTCTCCTGCCAGGGCATAGCCACCTCCGGGGTTCTCTCTGGGGTGGGGGTCTGAAATGACCCCCCTCAAAATGACCCCCGCCGGGAAACCGTTGCGGCGTATCGCGCGTCTCATGGAACGAATCCGCGCACTCCCCCTTTGGAGGGCTTCATGCCTCGCATCGCAGCAAACGGCGCCGTTATCTCCGACGACAGCCAGTGGTACTACACCGGCTTCCAGTGGAAGCCCTTGGTTGACGACGCCGCGGGCAAGCCGGGATGGGAGGAAACCGCGGACGCGGGCAAGCTGGCGAAGCCGGACTCCTCCTCGGCGGGCAAGAAGCTCGCGGCCCTGGTGTCTGACCACGGGTCGTTGCAGGCGGCCGAGCGTGCGGCCGGTGAGGCCGAGGCTGGCGGGTTGAAGCAGAAGCTCGTCACCTACAAGAACACTGAGGAGTTCCAGGCTGAGGCGCCGCGGATGATGGCGGCCGGGTGGCGTATCCAGGGCCAGTCCGCGGGCAACGACCATACGACGGCGGGACGGGTCGGCGCGGGCATTGTGGTCGGCGGTGTGCTGACTGGCGGTGTGGGTGCGCTGGTGGGCGGGGCTTTGGGTGCGGCGTCGAAGAAGAAGGGTCAGGTTCAGGTGACCTGGGAGCGGGACTAGGTCACACCTCCCGGTGTTCGCCCTGAAGCCCGGCGATGCCGGCCCACACGTCGGCGAGCTCGGTGACGCGCTCCATCTTGGCCAGGTCAGTCTCGGCCTCGGCCCAGTGCAGCAGCCGCACGGCGTGGGAGAGGGCTTGGTCTCTGGTGGGCAGCTCGTCAGCCATTCAGAGGTTGCTCTCGGGCTGGAACACGGCGCGCACCGTCCACATGAACCCGGTCTGCAGGTGGGTGCGGCCGAGCGCCAGGGCACGCTTGTCGATGTCGTCACGCGCGTTCAGCTCGGCGACCAGGAAGCCCAACTCGTTCTCGATGGCCTTGATGCGGTTGACCAGGTCGATGCGGTCCTGCGGGTGGTGCCGATAGCCGGTGACCTTGCCGGGCTCCTGCGGGTCTGCCATGGGAACCTCCTATCAGCACAGTGCGCCGACGATCGCGTGGAACAGGGCGTCCTTGGCTCGCTGTTCCTCGGAGAGCTGCTCGTAGGGGACCAAGCATGGGTGCGTGCGGCGGGCAGCGTCCTTCACTTCGCCGTGAGCCCAGCCGTCGGCGAGCTTGAACTCGCACCATGAGTTGTGGAGCTGCTCGGGTGTGGCCCCGTCGAGGGCCTTGGATACGCCGTCTCGCGCGGAGTTCCGCTGCCACCGGGGCGCCTCGTCCCACGGCAGGGACGGGGCAGGGTCGCCCTGCTCAAGCTGGAGCGCGCGGTTGGCGTCGTGGGCCACGCGGGCGATGGTGTCGACGTGTACGGCCATGGGTGCTTCCTCCTGCTGGCGAGGGTGGTGTGTGGTGCCCCGGTCTGGCTCGACGCGCCCCTCGCCGACACGGAGCCAGACCGGGACGATCAGGGGTCAGAACTCGGCGTAAGGATGGACGCTGGCGTCGGCGCGGACCATCTTGCGGATCAAGTCCTTCATGGCGGTGTCGTCGCGGGTGACGTCGAGGACGACGTTGGGGCTCTGGTCGGGCAGGTCGACGTCGTACCCGAACACGAGGAGGGGTGGCAGCCCGGCCTCCTTGAGGCCGTCGGGGTCGATGTTGGCGCCTTTGGCTTCGTCCGAGGTGACGCCGTCGAGCACGAGGATGTGCTTGTGCTGTGTGGCGTCGCCGGTGGTTTCGGTGCCGACGTAGAGGCTGCGCAAACGGGCCATGATGGTCTCCCAGGGGCGAGATGGGCATGAGAAAGGCCCGGTGAGCGGGGCTCGAACCGGGCCTGCGTCTGTTTCTGGGCATGACGAGAACACCATCTCGGCCGTGCCTGTGGATAACTCTAGCCAGCGGTGATTATCTGCGCAAACCTCACGCCCCGAGCCGCTTCGCCAGCCAGCCCCACTCGGCGTCAGGCCAGGCGGGCTTTCCGAACAACCACGTGCCGCAGTCGGCCTCAGGCGGCTCGCACGCATCGGACTCGCACACGATCAGCGGATCCCCGGCGACCAGCCGAACCACCAGCGTGCGCTGCCCGCCGGCGGGCGCCTGCGTGGTGCGCCCGTGGCACCAGGCGCACACCGTGGACAGCACCTGGCCGTCGACGATCTCCGACAGCGACCGCTCCAAGGTGCGCCGCATGCGCGCCGCGGCGGCCTGGGCGTCGTCGAGGATGCCGGGCTCGGCGTCGGCGGCTGCGGCCAGGTGCGCGGCGGCGTAGGCAAGCAGGCGGTCCAGGGCCGCGAAGTCGTAGACGGTGCTGGGCGGGTCGGGCTCGACGATGCGCACGGCCGCGTTGATGCGGGCGGCCATCTCGGTGGTGTCGGCCAGCACCTGCGCGAGGTCGTCGAGGACGGAGACATGCATCGGCGCCCGGCTCGTGCCGAGGGCGGCCAGGCGCTGCTCCTGGCGTTCGGTGCGTGCGAGCTCGTCGGCGCGCTGGCGGGCGATGCGGCTGAGGGGGCGCCGGATGCGGCGCCGCCGGGTCCCGGGCAGGCGCATCTGGTGGAGGTCAGGCCAGGAACGGGCGATCCAGGTGAGGTCGGCGACGGTTCCGGTGATGCGGTCGGCCCGGTCGGCGGTGTAGACGGCGTCGTGCGGCATGAGTCCCCCGGTGGTGATAGCGAACGGCTATGCTGGGTGCGACTCCCGAAGGGGGTTCAGGCGGTTGACGGAGCTGCCAGACGGGCGGGGCCCGGCGCGAGGGGGAAGCACCGGGCCCTTTCTCATGTCTGGCACGTGACCCAGCGCTGTTGCCATCCGTAAGGGCTCCACCCGCACCCCTCGCAGACGGCCCACCCGCCGATGATGTGTGAGCCCTGACTGGTGAAGGCGTAGATGGTGGCGGACCACAGGGTGGATGCTTGGCAGTGGGGGCACCACAGTGGTTCGGGTTCGCCGATGAGCGGGGTGGCTTCTTCGACGTGCATCACACCTCCTCGTCTTCGGGGTGCCAGCGCGGCTGCCGCACCGGGTCCACGGGCGGCGACACCGGGCCTTGGCCCGCGGTGCCGTTCTCGTAGCGGTATCGGGCGGCGAGGCGGATGCAGTCGCCGATCTGGTCGCGAGTGAGGCCCCGCACGCGGTAGCGCATGTTGTAGCCGTGGACGACCACGATCACGGCCCACACGGCGAAGGCGCAGGCGGCGAGCGCGACCGCGGCGAGGATGATGGCGGCGGTCCACATGAGGACGGTCTCAGCACTCACGCGGCACCCCCGGCGGCTCCGAGGTGGCGCAGGCAGTCCATGACGTGGCGGGCGTCGGCGAGGGCGTCGTGGACGCCGTCCCGCTGGTCGGGCACGGCGGCGTCGGGACGGTGCGCGAGTTCCTGCTGCAGGTCGCGCGTGAACATGGGCATGCCTTCCGGCAGGTCGATCATCCGGCCGTAGAGCTGGGCGAGGGCGACGTGGTCATAGGCGCCGTAATCGGCCCACAGCTCCACGTGCGGCACCTGCTCGGGGTCGGAGCCGAGCAGGAATTCCCGGATCTCGTTGGCGATCACCCACTTGGGCTTGACTCGGGTGTCGTGCAGGTCGGGGCCGACCGGGTTGTCTGCGGGGCTCTGGTACTGGCGCGGGGGGTGCTTCAGGTAGTCGTCCAGCCACTTCCTGCCGGTGATGGGCAGATGGGGTACGACGTTGCGCATGAGCCATTCGTGCTTGCGGATGCGGTCCCAGTCGGCGTCTGCGTTGACGGCGTAGTACTCGCGGCCGTTCTCGGCGACGATGCCGATGCTGATCAGGTCGATGGTGTGGCCATCTTCGAGGAATTCGGTGTCGTAGGCGTAGATCATTCCGTGGGGCCTTCCGTGAGTTGGTCGATGAGGTCGAGCGCGGCGGCCCGGACCTCGTCGTCGAGGTCGGCCTGGCGGAGCTCCCGGCGGGCGCCGTTGATGGTGCGGGTGGTCGCCAGGACGACGCCGGCGCACCCGGCTGCGCGCCGCTGGAGGGAGCCCGGTGCCGCGGCGGCGTGGTGTTCGCGGGCGGCCGCGGCGAGCGGTGCGGTGGGGCTGCTCATGAGGTGACCCGACGCCAGGCGGTCTCGCTCTGGTACACCCCGGGCGTCTTCCCGTAGCTCTGGAGCTTGTCGGCGTAGCGCTGGGCGTCGTGGTGGCGACGGAAGTACCGGTGCTTGATGTCGCCCTTGTCGCTTTGCCAGCGGACGACGTAGAGGGCGCCGTCGGGTGGCTTCAGGTTGGTCATGAGGCTTCCTTGTGGGGTGTGGGCACGTAGCGGCCGCCGTGGCTTTCACATAGATGGTCGGGGTAGCGCTCGGGGTGGATCCGGTGGTTGCACCCGGAGCCGCGGCACGGCACGAGGGGGTCCGCGGGCTCGAATTCCCTACCGTTTTGGTATGTCTCTGTCCCACCCGTCCCACTCCTAAAGGAGTGTGGGACGGTGGGACGGTGGACAGCCGTCCCATGGGACGGTTTGGGACGGCGTGGGACACCGCCCTCGCCCGGGGGGTCAGAAAGAACGTAGTGGTGGCGCTTGTCGGTACCCGCGTTGACCAGTTCACCCCGTTTGAGCAGGGCGTTTACGGCGCGGAAGAAGCTCGACTTCGGGACCCCACTGACCTCTCGCAGGTTCGTCGAGGAGGCCCCAGTTGTCCCAAAGCTGTCCCACATGGCGCGCAAGATGGTGCGCTCGGATTCGGTCGCCTGAGCGGCTGTCCCACTGCCCCCGTGGGACAAAATTACGGCGGAATCGCCCATTTCGGACAGGGTTAGCAGGATGGGGTCGAACGGTGGGGCGTCCTTCTGCTTGGGGTTGTCGAGCCGGATCAACGCCCCGTCCTTGCTCGCCCGCACCACCGAGGTGGCCGCGCCTTCCATGGCGGTGGAGCCGCGCAGCGTCTCACCGGAGCGGGCTTCGTGGTGCACCAGTAGCACGCAGGCGCCGGTTGACTGGCGTAGCTCGTCGGCGGCGGCCACCAACTGGCCCATGTCTTGGGAGCTGTTCTCGTCGGCGCCGACGGTGACCCGGGCCTGGGTGTCGATGACCACCATGACGGGGCGCATCTCCGCGGCCACCTGGGCGAACGCGGTGGCGTCGGTGCGACTGAGGAGCTGCACGGCCATGGGGAGGAACGTGACCCCCATGCGGTGGCCCATCAGCGATTCCCAGGCGCGTTTGCGCTCGGCCACACCGGCGGTGCCTTCGGCCACGAGGTAGAGCACTTCGCCGCGGGTGGTGGCCCGCCCTTGCCAGGACAGCCCGTGGGCCACGTGGGCGGCCCAGTCCAGCGCGACGAAGCTCTTGCCGTGTCCGGGTTTGCCGTGCAGCCACGCCAAGCTGTCGAGGTAGAGCATGCCTTCGACGAGGGGCTCGGGTGGGGGTAGGGCGTCCATACCCTCGGAGTCGAGCAGGGCGGCGCGGATCTCGCTGGCGCGGGCGGTGACCAGCGGGTTCTCGTCTGTCTCATCGTCTTGTGGGACGGTGTGAGACGGTTCGGGACGCTCCTGGCCCTCGTCGGCGTGGGGTTCGCCGGTGGCCGGGTCCAGGTCCACGAACGCCTCGACGGGGTAACCCGCGGCGAGGTGGTCGGTGGCGTCCTTGCCCGCGGCCGCTTGGACGGCCCGCACGGAGGCGGCCACACCGGAGAGGCTCTGTCCGACTGTGCGGGCGTGCTCCCATCCGGACCGGCGCCCCTTCTCGTTGGGTGCGTCGTTGTCGGCGACGATCACCACATGGGCACCGGCGAGGTGCTGGGCGTACTCGGTGCGCCATTTGCCGGCGCCGCCCGGGTTGCAGGTGGCCTCGCAGCCGGCGGCGACGAGCCGCTCGGCGTCCTTCTCGCCCTCGACCACGTAGACCGTGCGCCCGTCGGCGGCGGCCGCCAGGACCTGGGGCAGCCGGTACAACACGCGGCGGGTGTCCTTGAGGCTCCACCGGTACCCGGACCTCTTGGTGCGGTCGGGCACCCGGACGGGGAACTGCTTATCGAGGGTGCGCAGCACCTCGTAGAGCACCTGGCCGTGCTCGTCGGCGTAGGGGTAGACCGCGGTGGCCTCTCCGTAGGGGGTCCACTCTCCGCGGTGGCGCTGCTCGTCGCGGGGGGCGCACAGGGCATCCCAGTCGAGGCCGAGCGCGTCGAGGATGACGTGGGACTCGCACCCGGCGTGGCAGGTGAACACCACGGGGTGTTCCTTGCCGGCGCTGACGGAGAGGCTGGCGCGGCCGTCGTCGTGGGCGGGGCAGCGCGCCATGTAGTACCCGTGGTGGGAGCGTGCGCCCTCGAGCCGGGGCAGGACGATGTCCTGCAGAACATCAGTGCTGCTCACTTGGTGGCCTTGTCCAGGGCGATGGCGATGGCGGCGCGGATGGCGGGCACGGCCTCGGTGGTGCCGACGACGTCGACGTGGGTGGCCTCGGTGAGGGCGCCGGCGAGGAGGTGGGCGTCGTGTTCGGCGATGTGGGTGGCGTGGCCGATGTCGACGAGGGCGATGCAGCCGTGGGGGATGGGGTGGATGCCGCCGTGTTCGGCGGTGGGGGTGGGGACGCGGGCGGCGCCGGCGTGGACGTGTAGCCGGATGTGGATGGTGGCGGTGGTGGATGTGTGCGCGGCGCCCATGTGCTCCCCCGGGTGTGGTTGTGGGTGTGGTGTGCGGGTGAAGGGGCGCCCCCTGCCCCCGAGGTAGGGGGCGCCCCCGGTGGGGTCAGTCCTCGTCGTCCTGGTCGTGGCCGAGGGCGGCGGCGAGGCCGTCGGCGAGGCGTTCCATTTCGATCCACATTTCCGAGGCGGACAGGTTCGCGGTGGTGGCGGTGCGGGCGACGGTGGCCCAGTGGCCCAGGGCGGCGCGGTAGCGGGCGGCGCCGATCATGGCGACGCGGTCGCCGGCCACATTGGCGGTGTGCTTGGCGAGTTCGATGTCGCCCTCAGGGGTGAGGGTGCCGGCGCTGGTGCGCAGCAGCCAGAACGCCCGCTGTACCTCGCGGACCTGCTCGGTCTGCTCGTCGCCGTCGGGGATCTCCGCGGTGGCCAGCCGCAGCTTCACCGAGGGCGCTTTCTCCTCCCCGGGTGCGGGTTCGGTGAGCTCGGTGGGCACCAGTTCGCCGACGACGGGCAGGCGTTGCACGGTGCCGGAGCGGAGCTTGGCCGCGATGGTGTCGAGGTAGGGGTCGACAACCTCGGCGACCTGGGTTGTGGTTTTGCTGTCGATCTTGGCTGTGGTCATGCTGCGGTGTGCTCCTGTTCCTGTTGGGTGGCGCGGAGGTACGCCTGGTATCGGCTGGCGGTGCGGATGGTGACGCCGAGCCGCTCGGCGGCCTCGACGCGGGTGAGCCCCTGCGACCGGAGCTCGGCGTAGTCCTCGGCGCGGCCGAGGGCGGTGGGGCTTCGGAGCTGGTAGGTGGTGGTGCCGTTCGGGGCGCGGTGGGGGTTGAGGGGCCACCGGTGGAGCGTGCCGTTGGCGCTGTGTCGGGTGTGGCAGGTGCGGATGAGTCCGCGGCCGATGTGGGGGCCGGTGCGTCCGCAGCATGCGCAGGTGATGTCGGGTCCGTCGGTCACCGGGCACTCACCTCCAGCTCTGCGACGGGGTCGCCGTAGCCCGCCGCGCGCAGCACACCCACGGCGGTGGACAGGTGCATGCGGATGGGCTCGGCGCACACGGCGTCGACAGGGCTGGGCACACCGAGCAGGGGGCGCAGGCCGCCGATGGTGAGGTGGGCCCACCAGGACGCGGCCCGCGCAGGCCCGTATCCGGCGCGTTTGGTGACCAGCACGCCCACATCGGCGCGCGCGGCGACGCGTTCCTGTACGGTCTCGGCCAGCCAGTCATTGATGAGCCCGTCTCCGGCGTTCTCGGCGGCGCGGCCGGACTTGACCTCCCACACGAGCCCGGGGCAGCCGGTGATGTCGCCGAGGTCGTGTTCGCCTGCCAGGGCGCGCCGCTCGGCCGAGGGCCACCCGTGCGCCTGGAGGTAGCGCACGACGGCGGTCTCCGCCACGGTCCCGATGTCTTTGCTGCGGCTCACGTCAGCGCCTCCTGCGTCACGACGGGGACGGGTGTCAGTGGCCAGTGCGGGTCAACGACGGTGTCCGGCGGGTCCTTCTTGCGCAGGTACCGCTGCAGGGACGCGCACTGGTCAGCACGCCAGGTGACCTGGCGGTCGTGAAGGTCGCCAGGCTCCATTCCGCCCAGGGCGGGGTAGCGGGTGGCGATGACGTAGGCGACCCGGGCGGCGGCGAGCGCGTCGGCGGCGGACCCGTGGGCGTCCTGTTCGGCAAGGTCGATGCCGTAGTGGCGCGCGACGTCGCCGAGCTTCCGGCTTCCCTTGCGGAAGGTGTCGCACTGCTTGTCCAACACGGTCGGGTCGACGACCGGGCGCAGGGCGGCGAGCTGGTCGGCGAGGTCCTGGCGCCCGTAGCGCAGGCACTCGCGGTGCAGCAGGGTGATGTCGTAGGCGGCGTTGTACGCCACCGTGACCGCGCCCTCCTCGCGGGACCAGTACAGGACGTCGGCAGCGATTGCGGGAATCGCGTCGCGGGCCCGCTCGCCGTGCTGCCGGGCGTGCTCGGTGGTGACGCCGTGGATGGCGGTCGCGCCGTCGGGGATGTCGACGCCGGGGTCGACGAGCCACGTGCAGCACCGCTTGTAGCCCCGGGAGGGGCGGATGGTCCACCGGGACCAGGTGACGATGCGGTCGGTCTCGACGTCCACGCCGGTGGTCTCGGCGTCGACCGACGAGAGGAGTCCTGTGTGCCAGCTCATGCGGCCTCCCCGTCTGCTTCGGCAAGGGCGCGCAGGCTGGTGGCGAGCTGGGCGTACTGGTCGATGGCCCGTTCGAGCTCCCACGGGTCCTCGGCCGCGGCGGTGGCTGGGGAGGGCGCGGTGATGTCGCGCTGTGCCCGGTACTCACCGCGCCAGGGGTCGTACTCAACGAGCCAGCCGGGACGCCGGGACTCCAGCCAGGCGCAGGTGCGCGTCGTAGGTGGGTGGTGGGCGCCGCCCTGTCGGGGCACGGCGGGGGTAGCGGCCCGCCGCAGGGCCGTGGCCGGCTCCGCGGCGGGCGCGTCCTCGTGGTGTGCTCCGCGGCGGACCCGCGCCTCGTAGAGGGCGTAGCCCAGGGCGGCGACGATGAGGCCGTCTAGCACTCCGATCCCGACCCACCGCCAGATCTCACTGGCCATCAGTGGACTCCTCGTCGTCCGGGACCTCGGCGGCGTCGTCCTGCTCGGCGGCGAGCATGCGGTTCTCGAGGGCGTCGAGGCGGGCGGCGATCCGGCGCGCGCGGTCCTCGCACTGGTCCTCGGCGCTGCAGACCTCGGCTGTGGTGGCAGCGAGCCGGATGGTGCGCTCCAGGGTGGCCACGCGGGCGGACAGGGTGGGGCCGTCGCCGGGCATCACCTCGGCGGCCAGAGTGCGCAGCAGCTCGACGCACCGGTTGTACTCGTGGGCCAGGGAATCGATGCGGTATCCGGTTCGGTCGGTGTGGTCCTCGACGGCGTCGACGCGGTCGGTCAGCTCGGCCAGGGTGGGCACCTCGTCGCCGGGCTCGGCCGACTCGCTCTCGGTGTCGCGGCCGGTCTCCGGGGTGGCGTCGGGCAGCTCCAGGTGGCGGATGTGGGTGGCGAGACGCTCCTGGCCCTCTGAGTCGGCCTCGTCGGCGGCCTGCTCGCGCATGTCCTCGGCGCCGCGCCCGTAGGCGGTGGCGGCGTCGTCCTTGCAGCGGCGCGCGAGGTCGACCTGGGAGTCCACGGCGCGCTGCCATCCGGCGTCCGCATCGGCACATGTGACGCCAGGGAGTGTGTGGTGCCACCGCATTTCATCAATGGCGCACTCACGCATCTCGACGGCCCGCTGGCGGGCGGATGTCCACGCGGTGCGGTACCGGTCGACCTGGCGGGCGAGGCGGCTGGACTCTGCCAGCGTGAGCCGCCCGTCCCGTTCGGCCCGCGCGACGTCGCGCTCGCGGTGGGCCTCGGCCAGCTCCCGCGTGAGCTGGTCGATCATGGGGCCGGTGTCGGGGTCCGTGTAGACCTCCATCCACGGGCGGGACCGCTCGGACTCGGTCAGCCGGTCCACCTCGGCGCGCGCCTGGTCGTGCTCGCCGCGGAGGAGCGCCTGGGCGTTGGCCTCAGCGTTGAGCTGGCCGGTAAGCCGGTCCACCTCGGCGCGCAGCTCCGCGATGCGCCCCTGGTCGCCGGCCAGGCTGGCGCAGGCGACCTCCCACGCGCCCGGGTCGTCCGGGTCGACGTCGGCGGACTCCTCTCCGCGGATCAGGGCCAGGGCCAGCCGCGCCCAGTCGGTGTCGGCCTCGGCGGCGCCGTCGCGGACACCGGCCTGCAGGTAGGGCAATGCCACCGTGAGGGCGTCGCGCACGACGGTCGCGTGCGAGGGGTCATGCGCGTAGCCGTCGTCGCCCTGGTCGTGGCGGCGCATCCAGTCCGCCAGGACGGCGTCTACGGCGGCCTCCAGGTCCGGGCTACCTGACGCGCTACCTGACGCCGTGTCGACTACGCGTGAGGTAGGCGGGGTGAGGCGCCGGTGGATCTTGGTCGCGGCCTCGTGCCGACACCGATCGTCGGGGCCGGTCTCGGCGTCGTCCGGGGCCAGCCCGCACGCAGAGCACGCGAGGGCGATGTCGTCGCGGCCGGCCGCGGCCAGGATGCGCTGGCACACCCGAGGGGCGTCGGCGGCAGACACGTCCACGGTGGGCTCACTGCGCAGTTCGAGCCGCGCACCCAGGCCGTCCTCCTCGGGTAGCGGCGTGATGTGCAGCGGGATGCCGTCGCGGTCGGTGTAGGGCGCGGTCATCGGGGGTCTCCCGTCGTCGTGGGGGCGGTCGTGGTGGGGCGGGCGAGCGTGCAGGTGGGGCACTCGCCAGTGACGTCCGGGAGTCGGCGCCCGGCAACGGCGGAGTCGAGTTCGGCCGCGTTCGCGTCGCGCAGGTCGTTGCCGCAGCCGTTGCAGGCACGCTGCACGCGGATGGTCGTGGTGGTGCGAGGGCGGGGCAGGTCGAGGCACGGGTCGCACCCGGCGGCGCGGCACGCCTGCCGGCGGTCGTGTCGGTCGCAGCAGCAACCCGGGCAGGTGCAGCCCTGGGGGCGCGAGATAGGGGTGGCCATCAGAACGGCACCTGCTCACCGGTCGCATCGGCCGAGGACTTGACGCGGTCGCCGGGCGTGACCCGGCCGGACTTGATCCCGGCCAGGAACTCCCGGAGCTGCTGCGTCGACGCGGTGGCAGGAAGCGCACCCTCGTGGTGGTAGGCGAACGCCTCCTCCAGACGACTCGTGGTCCATTCGCTGCCGGCGGCGGCAACGATCTGCATCCACAAGGCGTCAGCGTCGTCCCCGGTGTCGCCCTCGTCGGCCGACAAGGGCGCCTGCTCCGGCTGCCCGTCGATGTCCGGGGCCCGGCTGCCCGACGGCGGGCTGACCCCGTTCCCGCGGGACGCCTGGCGTAGGTCGTCGGCCCGGTTGCGCATCTGCTCGTCGAGGTAGGGCGTCATCTCCCCGGCCTCGCGGCACTCCTTGTGCAGGTCGAAGATTTCCTGGAGCTGCTGCGTCGCCTCCAGGCGCGCGAGCCAGTCCGTGCCCGCGGGCTGCTGCGGCGCCGATTCGATCGCTGGCGCCTGTCGGCCGGAGTCCACCGCGGGCGCGGGCTGCTCGGTCGAGACTGCGGCCGACGTCGCACCCGTTCCGGACACCGCCGCGGCGCCCTGTCCGGACAAGAGCTGGGCGGGAGACGCGTCGATGTCCAGCGTCGGCACCATGAAACGCTTCGTGCCGTCCTCGCCGACGATCCGGCGCTCCTCCAGCGACAGCCAACCGCCGATGTTCCCGCCACCGCGCGACAGCAGGTCAGCGACCGGCGGCAGCTCGACCGCGGCGTAGTATCCGTGCGTCGTCAGCAGCCACAGCCCCACTGGCGGCACGTCGCGCAACATGACATTGAGGCGGGTTGTCAGAGAACAGTCGCGCTGTTCGGGGTCGCACATGCACGGCTGGTCGGACTTCTGCTCGAACTGACCATCACACCGGCGGGCGCACATGGAGCCGCGGTAAAACTCATACCATTGCGTGACGGCCTGCGGGGGAACGATCACAGGCACGTGCTTGGAGCTGGTGATCACCTCCCATTCGGCCGGGCCGCCGTTGGCGGGGGTCCATTCGCGGACGTCGCCGCCGTAGGTCGAGGCGATCCGCTCCAGGGTGGGGCGTGACGGGCTGGTGAATCGGAATGTTGCGAGCTTGTCGGGGCGGGTCTTGCCGTTGCTGGTGGGCACGACCTGTCCGATACGGATCTCGCCGAGCTGGCGCATGCGGCGCTGAAGATCGATCACGGGCATGATCAGGTGGCCTTTCTTGTACTGCGGCGCATGTGCTCGCGCTTGCATGCGCGGCAATGCCGGTAGCCGTGGCGGTCGGTGTAGGTGTTGGCCTCGTCGAAGGGGTGGCCGTTCTTGCACTCCGCCTTGGGTGGCAGCGGGCCGCGCGCCTCGCGCTGGGCCTTTTTTCGGGCCGACTGCCGGGCGCGGTGACAACTTCGGCAGTACCGACGGCCGTTCGCGTACCGCCCCGTGTTCTGCTCGTCGTAGACGTGGCCAGCCGGGCAGTGCGTGCGCCGCGCCGGTTCACCGCGGCGGGTGTTCTCGCCCGACGTCACCGGTTCGAGGTGGTCGGGGTTGCAGCACGCCGGATTGCGGCACAGGTGGTCGATGACCAGCCCTTCAGGGATCGAGCCAACGAACATCTCGTATGCCAGTCGGTGCGTGTAGGCCGCGCGGTCGTTCACGCGCAACTGGCCGTATCCGCTGTTGTTCTTCGCTCCCGTCCACTCCCAGCAGTCGTCCTGGACGCTGATCCTGGACATCAGGCGGGGCAGTACCGGCTTTGGATGTCCAGCCATCAGGCAGCCTCATTCCTGGTCGCGTTTGTGGAACCGGGCGGGGTGAGCGCGTCGCCGACTACGTGCGGCGCGGTGTCGGTGTGGAAATCCGCCACATGGCGGATGTGGCAGAACGCCTTGAAAACGTCGTCGCCGCACCGCATCGGGTAGAGCCGGTAACCCTCCGGGCGGACCTGGAGCACCACGCCCACGCTGTGCGCGAGCGGCATGGGCACGCGGGTGCCGTCGCGCAGCCAGCAGAATTCGCCGCGGCGGTAGGCCGAAAGCTGCACACCGGCCTCGGGGTAGACCCCCCGCACGTGCCCGTCGTAGGTGCGCTCGTCGAGTTCCCCGCCGGTCTTGGTGTCACCCATGTACTCGGTTTCGGCGGGCAGGCTCCACAACCGCGACAGCGGCGCGGAGCGGAACATGTAGTCGAGCGTCCCGGCGTAGCTCTCGCTGTAGTTCGCGACGACCATCTCCGACGCGGTGAACTCGACCTGCCAGTCGGCGACGAACTCCTCGAAGGCGGCGATGAACGGCGCCATCTCCTCCGAGCTGGTGATCTCGTCGGGGATCGGCGTGCCGAGCACCTTCGCCTCGATCACCTCGTGCACCGCGGTGCCGAGGTCGGCGCGCTCGTCGCGCTTGCGGGTGTGCGCGCGGGCGATCCACTTCGTCAGCTCCGCGGCCCGGTCGGCGGATCGCGACGCGCGCACCAGCTCGGGTAGGTGCTCCATGGCGGACTCGGCGGACAACTTCGCGGCCCAGTGAACGAGGGCCTCCTTCGGCGAGCCCTTGCTCAGAACGGTTGTGACGCTGCGGAGGTATTCGCCGGTGACGTGGCACCGGTAGTAGCCCGCCGTGGACCGGCGCGGGATGCGCGCCGGGCCGATCAGCGTGCCGGATCCGGTGCACGACAGGGACCGGTCGGCGCCGGACGCGCCGGCCTTGTGCTTGCGCAGGCGCCCCTGCTTGGTGACGCGCTGCTCGATGCCGCACACGTCGCACGTGGCGCGCGCGGGGATGTCAGCCACGGTCGCCCCCAACCTCCGGGCTGGGCAGTGCGGCGCGCGCCCGACCGAGGGCGTGCATGGCGTCGGTCAACTGATGGTGCGCGGCGACCTCGCGCACGTGGGCCGCGACCTCATCCGTGGCTGTGAGCCGGGCGTCAATGTCGATGTGGGCGGCGTCGACGAGCTGTGTCACGGTGGCCAGCTCGCGGAGGGCCCGGCGCACCCGCTCCTGATCGCTCGGCCCGGTCGGCGCGTGGTCGACGACAGGGCGCGTCCGGCCGAGGGCGTCACAGCCGCACCTGCCGTCGGGGTCGACATCCTCGCGGCACGTGTGGCAATAGGCCGTGACAACGCGCTCGGCCACGGGGGCGCGCGGGCGGGGCGCGTCGTGCCGCGTCGCCAGCAGCATCCCGGTCACGGCCACGCCCGCCACGATGGCCAGCCCGATAGTGATACTCAGGGCGGTCACAGAACCACCCGGTCCGTGCCGGTTTCCTTTCTCCAGCTCACGGCGTTCTGGTGGGCGATGAACGTCGACTTCACCGTGGCGTCCGTCCCCGTCTTCGCGATCAGCCTCCGGGTGCCGCGCTCGCACCCCTCGTCGATCTGCTCGAAATCGGAGTACGACCGCAGCAGCGGGGTGATGTATCGGGTTCCGAACAGAGAGAACACCGAGTGGCCGTTCTCGCCCTGCCCGGCCCGCATCGTCCGGTACCGGTAGGCGGCGCCCTCAACCAGCGCCCGTATGGCCGGATGGCCCCGCGTGGCGCCCAACGTGCCGTTGGCGACGTTGCCGTTGTTGCCGGTCATCCCGAACAAGGCCTTGCCGGACACCAGTGGGCGTAGCGGCTTCCAGCATTGGCTGTCGGCGTCCGTGTACAGCCCGCCGAATGTGTGCAGCAGCTCCAGGCGCAGTAGGTCCGCGCGCACCGCGGGGTGCAGGTGCCTCATCGCGTCGTAGACATCCTGGTTATGCAGCTCCGGAAGGTTGTCGTCGGTCCACAGCCGCACCTCCCACGAAGGGTTGTGCCACTCGAAGCTGTCCAGGTTCTCGGGATAGGGGAACGGGTCCGGGCCGACCCAGATGACGTGCACGATCTTCGGGATCCGCACGGTGGCGAACATGGCGCTCACGCGGCATCGCCCCCGATCCCGAGCGCGTCCAGCACCTCGGCCGCGCCGTCGGCGTCCAGGCGGTGGTGCGCCAGCCGGGTCACCGCGGCGGCGTCCGCGGCCCGCTGCTCCGGGGTCTCCTCGGCCAGAGCGAGCAGCGCGTGACCGCGGTCGCCCACCTCGGGCCGGGGCCCCGGTCGCCCCGGATTGTCGGCAGCGCCGATCTGCTCACTGGTGGCCATGGTGGTCCCCCTTCGTGATGGCCCAGGGGCGGGTGGGGTAGGCGTGTCCGCGCCGTGTGGTGACCTCACGCATGAGGGCCTCGGGGTCGCCGGTGGCGCGCTCGGCGCGGGCCTTGGCATCCCGGAGCTGGCGGCGTAGACGGGACACGCGGGACATGCGGCCGGCCAGGTAGCCCAGGCCGCCGGCGGCCAGCACGGCGACGCCGACGACCGCGCCGATGATCAGGTCCATGTCGGTGATCACGCCGACACCTCCTCGGCGGTGGTGTCCGGGTAGTAGTCGGCCGCCCGCCACAGCGCCCGCATCGTGGCGTCCGTGACGCGGGGGAACTCGGTGAGGAAACGCAGCACCCCGCGGACGTGGGCGGCACGCTGGCGCAGGATCTCCGGGTCGCGCACGTCGAGGATGGCCACCAGGGCGATGTAGACATCCGGGGCGGACAGGGAGAGGTCCGGGTAGTCGGGGCCGGTATGCTGGGACATTGAGACTCCGTTCTCGGTTTGGGCCTCCACCAGGTGCGATCTGGTGGGGGCCATTTCTTTCGGTGGGTCAGGCGGCGGTGCGCTGTGCGGCGCGCGCCTCGGCACGGTGGCGCCGGATGATGTCGGCGATCTCCTCGACAGACGGACCGCCCGGGGTGTGCGCCGCACGGGCGGCGTCCTCGGGGGTCATGGAGTCGCGATCACGGCGGGCGAGGGCGAGGGTCCGGCCGAGCCGGCGGATGAGGTCCGGGTCCATCAGGCGCTCCCGTCGACGAGCGCGAGCTGCGTGGATGGCGGTTGGGGGCGCGTCTCCAGCCCTTGGGTGTAGCGGCGTCGCCAGATGCCAACTTCGCCGCGCGGGGTGACGTAGGTCGTCCAGACCTTGCGCCCGTCGGCGAGGCGGGATTTGGAAACGAGCCACTGTCGGTCGGTGGCGTAGGCCGTCGGATCGTTGCGCCGGGCGCCACCGCGGATCAGCAGCCCCTCTGCGTAGAGGTATTCGCGGAGCTGCTTCTCCTGCATGCCCCAGGCTTTGGCGACCTGGCCGACCAGGCGCAGCCCGTCAGCGTCGACGGTGCGGCGGGTGTACTCGGCATCGGGCTCCAGCTCGGCGGCGCGCTGCTCGGCAGCCTCGGCTCGATCCTCGGCCTCGTACCAATAGCGCGCCATCTCCTTGCGGGACAGCTCGCGCTGCGGGGTGGTGCCGTAGCCCCCGGTCTCGCGGATCGTCCGCAGGATCTCCTTGACCTGCTTCTTGATCGTGCGAGCCTCGGGCTTGGTGCTGCGAAAGATCAGCTCCCAGATGCCGTCCTCGTAGACGACAGAAAGGCGCTGGTCGCCGCCGGGGGTACTCACGATCTGAGTACCCTTTTCGTCATCATCGAGTAGACGGAGAGCGTTCGCAGCGTCGCGGTACTCGAACGTTCCCGCGACGTCGGCGGCGACCGCGTAGGGGTGTCCGTCGTCGGTGACGCCGAACCGCCATGGCTGGTCGCCCACGTCGAATAGCTGGATGTCAGTCATGCGGGCACCCCCTGCTCTTCGCGGGTGTGGTGCGTGCAGGTGATCGCGGACGTGGGGACGTCGAGCGCCGTCGCGATTGCTTTCACGATGTCGGGGCGGCGTTCGCACAGCCGTCGGCCGTTTTCGATCTCGCCGTAGTACTGCGGTGAGATCCCGGCCGCCTGCGCTAGCCGAGCCTTCGTCTGCCCGTCCTTGATCCGCAGTGCGGTGAGGGCGTGTCGGTTAATCACGCGGCCAGCCTACGCAGTACTACGCAGACTACGCAAGCATGGAAACCCTAAGTACGCAGTGCAGATAGTACTCGTCTACGCACTCCTAGGTGATAAAACCCTTGCCATGTAGGGAAAATGAATAACCTACGCGCGTAGAACGCGTGTCGCGGCTTCACTTGCTTGTGCGTAGTAATGCGTGGACACTGAGAGCATGGAGACACCCCACAGTCGCCGCACGGCCGGTGCTGCCCTAGAGATGGCTCGCCGGAAATCGAAAATCAGCCAGCGCGAACTCGCCCGACGGGCCGAGATCAGCGAGACGTGGTACCGGGCCCTAACAAAAGGACTCCGCCACGAGGACCCGCAGCCGGCGAGTGACGAAGTATGGGTGCGACTGGCACAGGCGGCCGGAGCATCGGTGCCGGAGATCTTCGCGACGCTCGGCCGAGATGCACCAGAGGACAGAGATGCCGATGGCCAGTCCGATCAGTCCGACGACGCGCCGGGCGTGGTGCACGAGGAGCGAGGGCC